>NZ_BAABFC010000002.1:0-7409 GCF_039540575.1 Pseudaeromonas paramecii | reverse complement strand
CAGTCTGGACTACCTGCCCCCAATCAGTCGTCTTCAATCCGTGAACAACCTGGTGGGTTTACACACCTAGCCCTGGATCAGCCGCCCCATCCGCTAGGCACGCACCAGCAAGGTGCCGGCGATGATGTCGTGCAGCCCCTGCTTGCGCTGGGTGAAGGCCACCATCAAGAAGCCGATGCCCAAGGTGATGGTGGAGACTATCTTGCCCCAGTAGCGGGCGTTGGCCCGGCCAAAGCCGATGCGCTGGCCCTGCTCGTCGGTGACCTTGATCCCCAACAACTTCTTGCCCAGGGAACCCTGCCAGGCGGAGGACTCCGCCAGGGTAAACCACAGCCACTGCACCAGCATGCCCAGCACTGCGCCGAGCAAGCCGCCCATGGCCTCGATAGTCTCGCTGTCGGCCACCGCCGCCATGGACACCCCCAGAATAAAGCCCATGGGCAAGGCCACCAAAAAGGAGGCGATCTGGCAGAGAATGCCGTCAATCAGGGCCGCCAGCACCCGGAACCAGAAGCCGGCGTAGCGGGGTGTGTCGGCCGAAACCACCGAGGCCGGGCTGGGTTGCGCCGCCGGTGCCAGGGCCGGCTCCACCAGGCTGCTGGCCGCAGCGACTTCGGCCAGCACGGGCCGCGCCTCACCGCAGGCCGGACAAAAATTGGCCACATCACTCAACGATTGACCACAACGTGAACAGAACATCCTGTCTCCTTGTTAAGGGGTTGGTTATAAATGGGAATTACAGCAGTTAAAGGCACACCCGCAGTCCGGGCCACTGCCGAAGCCAGGCTTTGTCGGCCAACCGGCGGGCAAACAGGGCCGGAGGGCAGCATGGATTGCGGGTCAACCGGCCGGCAAACAGGCTGGCCAGGCCAAAGGCGCTGATGCCTGCCAACTGACCTTGCCCATCCAGCCGCACCGCCACCGCTGTCTCCTGCTCCGGCCAATGGCCCAGGGCCGCCAGACAGTCGCCATAGGGGGCATGGCCGTTGCGCAGATGCATGCGCGCCTGGTTACGCACCTGCCAGGGCACTGCCGGCAGACTGCGGCACAAGCTGTCCTGCAGCGCCTGCTCCTGCGCCAGCATGGCCGTCACAGTGCCGGGGCTGGGATCGAAATAGATAAGATCCACGTCCGCCAAGGGCGTAGTCCGCCCGTCGCCATGCAAGGCATCCCAGACCCGGTTACGCACAAAACCGGCGGCCAGCCAGGCATCCGGCAGGTGAAGTTCTGCCAACTGAGCAAGACAGGCCATGCGCCAGGGATCGGCGGCAATCAGCGCCAACAGCCGTGGCATCAAGGGATCCATCGCCACCCTAACGGGTGGCCGCGATGGAGAGGATCAGGGCCCCCGCCGCCACCAGACCGATCCCCAGCCAGGCCAGGGGACTGGGCCGCTCGCCCAGGAGCAGCACGGCAAACACCGCCACCAGCACCACGCTGAGCTTGTCGATGGAAGCCACCTGGGAGGCCGGCCCCAGTTGCAGGGCACGAAAATAGCAGACCCAGGAGGCGCCGGTCGCCAGGGCCGAGATGATGAGAAACAGCAAGGCCTTGCCCGGCAGTGCCAGGGGATTGGACCATTTGCCGGTGAGCAGCACGAAGGGGATCAGCAGGGCAAACACCACGAAGGTACGGATCAGGGTCGCCAGATCGCTGTTGATCTGCGCCACCCCCAGTTTGGTGAAGATCGCGGTCAGCGCGGCGAATACCGCCGCCAGCAGCGCCCAGATAAACCAGCTTGTGATCATAAATTCCCTTTATTGTCTGAGCGGCACGACGCTGCCTGGTCAGCCTGATGGCTGACTTGCGCCGCCTCATGTCCCTTTGCCCCGTCCCGCGGCGGCGGCATTGTCCTGGCTCCCTGTTCCGGTCGGCAGAGCCAACCCAGGGCCGATGGAGCGACCTGTTCGAATACCGTGAGAACAATAAGGAAAAATGGACTCAGCCACAATGCCGCCAGGGGCATAGCGGCAAAAAAATCAGCCGCTTACGGCTGAGCCCAGAGCAGATCCTCAGTGGCAAAGCCCAGCTCGCGCGCCCGGGCCACGAAGCGCGCCCGCACCGCCTCACTGACTTGGGGTGAGCGGGCCAACAGCCAGAGGTAATCGTGGTTGGGGCCGCTGACAAAAGCGTACTCATAGTGCTCAGGCTCCAACTCGAACACCACATAGCTGCCATAGAAGGGACCAAAGAAGGAGACCTTGAGATAACCCGTATCCGGCGACTGCACGAAGTAGGCGCGACCCTCGGCCTGCTGCCAACTGCCCGTTGCGGCGTCATAACCACGATTGATGACCCGCACACCGCCGTCGTCCCGCAGGCTGTACTGGGCCGTTACCTGGCTCAAGCCCCGCTCGAAGCGATGATCCAGCCGCGCCACCTCGTGCCAGGTGCCCAGATAGCGTGACAAGTCAAAGCCGCGTACCGGTGTCACCCCTTCCGGCAGCCCGACGCAACCGGTTAACCCGCAAAGCCACAGTCCAATCCACATCAGCCGACGCATCACACCCTCCAGAGTAAGTCAGGGGTCCAGCCGGCCGCCCGCGACTCAGGCAACCGGCCCCCACCACGCCCACCATGCCACAAGGCAGGCCTCGGTGCAGCCACCCCACACCGTCAGGCGAGGCGACAAGGCCGGCCGATAATAGTGGCCACAACTAGTTGGTAGCCGCCGTACCCGCCGTCTGGGCATGGAGTTTCGCCATCACCTGGATCTGATTGACGCAATACTCGACAGACTGGGCCAGCGCTGTCTTGAGTCCGCTGCCATCCTCCAGAGCCTTGTAGCTGGGCGCCTGATTGGTGTCCGCATAGTCAGGGACATGACTGCAGGTTTCATCGGCGATGATCTTGCCCGTCTGCACCTCGATCAAACGGGCCCGAGCGGTATACATGACCCGGTAGTTATCCCAATCCGTTGGGAAATAGATGGAGCTCCATCCCAGTGTCTTCACATCCAGAACGTAATCCTGCTGCCCAAAGTGCCCCAGCAGCGCCTCATCGGTGACCTTACTGGAGACAGACTGCGCCTCTGCCACCACCTGCATCTGCTGCTCCTGCGCCAAGCCCTGAGCCAACTTGTCGGCAATGGCGATAGCGGGATCCGCTACCTGGTTATTCTTGATCATGGCGTTGCCGCTGGAGATGGCACTGGCGAGGCCAAGCAGCCCGAACTGCACATTGACCGCCGTCTGGGCAATGAAATCCGGCCGATCCTGATAATGGGTCAGACCAACCTTCTTATCCTTGAGTGCCAGGGCCTCATCTTGTGTGAGGGCATCATGGTTTACGGTGGCACAGCCGGTGGCCGAGAGAGCAAACACGATCAACAAAACGACCTTAACAAACTTATCCATTTGAGTTGTTTCCTTAGTGTGTGAAAAAAGCACCGCGGCGTGGTAAACCTCACCCGTCCGCAGCAATAACGAAATGTCAGTCCCAAACACGAACCCATCGGGCCGGCGGATATTGTGCGCCAGCACATCAGTGCTGGCCGTAAATCGCCGCTTGGCACGAATTGCAATGTTCTGATTTTTTTTGGGGGTATTGGCGAGCCACTCACCGATCGACCATGGTCATGAGATGAGTAAGCGCTGATTTATAATCGGACGTTAAATCAAGCACATTGAGGAGATAACAGCTTAACCACCTCATCAAATCGAGACAGACGTTGCTGACAAACACCTCGAGCAATGGCCACATCAAAGTCCCCCGTTTCATCTACCGCCTTGAACACGGCACGTAACTCGTAATACCGGAAAGTACAGAGCCCCCAAAGCAGACCCACCGCAAAAAACAACAATGAGATGTAGGCAGACCAAAACGGCATCCAATACGCCGCCGCCCAGCTAACCGCAGAGCAGGAAACCCCACAAGCCAAGAAATGAACAAACTGATCGCGCACACCGAGCCGTCGCACATAGATGGACCGCATGCGATTAATCTTATATTCATCCTTACCGTTAACAACCAGCCGATTGTTATCACCAACTTCGACCACAGACTCACTCCCTGAATTAAAAAACATAACGCTAGACTATGATGGAATTAAATAGATCTGACTTTAGACGAATCAACAGACAGAATGATTAGCCATAGGAGCGTGTGCAATTCATCTGGAACACAAAAAGGTAGCTCCTGAAAAAAACACTTAAGGTTGCGCATGGACTCATTCGCCCTGCGCCCTGCGCTGTGCGTCAACGTCGACAAAACAAGGGCGTAGCAACCGCTTGTCAAAAAATATAAAACACAATGTGGCATCAACAATCCATGCCGAAATACAGGCATGGACTGATGACTTATTCGATCAACATCTATGTCAGAATAGTGCTGACCGCTGGAAGCACTTACGGTGAAGCGCCACTGCTATATTAGAGAATCACCCGCACACGACACAGTCACACCCAGCTTCGCCAAACGGACTAGCTATCATCAAGCCAGAACGCACAAAATGACTGATTTGAGCAATAACCGACTAATGAGGAGTGGCCACTTAGAGTTACTTAACTGCAATCAACTTGGATTCCCGGACACCATTCTTACCCTGATAGTCACCAACCACTGATAGTTTGGTTCGTGCATAAAGCACGCCCATCTTCACCTCTTGCCAAACATACACAAGCGTGCCTGGCTTGGCATCCACCTCAATGGTGTCGGTATTCTCAGATTTGGAGGTAATACTATGCTTACCAGGTTCAACCTCTTTATAGATATAGGTTTTTGCCACAGTTTGACCAACAGGCTTACCATCGAGTAGCACATCCATTGTTACGCCAGCCCCCATGCTTTCATTTCGGAAGATATAAAGACCGGACTTATCGCTGGCGACAGCGAATTTTTTGGCAGCGGCATCTTGATTGTCATCGGCCATCGGCACAGTTGCACACCCGGCCAACCCGAAAAGAATGAAGGAGGCCACAATCAGCTTTTTCATATAAACTCCAATTTAGTTAGTAGTAATTAAAATTATGGCAGGTATAACCCAACCAAGGTTGAAGAATTACTTAATTTAGAAAGATGGAACAAGCCGCGATACCAACGGCAGTGTATTCTGACAACACATGATTACCAGTTGAACATCATATTGAGAACGCGCAAAAGTGAAACATGCAAAAATCACTTTGCTAATTTATCCAAACCCGATAAGTCAAAGAGTTTATTGGCAAGTGATTTATTGATCGGAACCCCCTTCCCTTCATCATACATGGTTGCAAGATAATATAGTGCAGCCTGGTTGCCACGTTCAGCAGCATAACTGAGTAATTTAAAAGCCATATCATAATCTTGTTTCACGCCACTTCCCGACAGATGCAGAACACCAAGATTGCTTATTGCACTGACATTACCTTGCTCAGCCGATTTTTTGTACAAGGCAATCGCCTTGTCAAGATTGGGCTCGACACCATCACCACTAGCATATAAACCACCTAAGTTTACTTGTGCACTGGCATTACCCTGCTCCGCTGATTTTTCATACCATTTGATGGCTTCCTGTTTGTCAACGACCCCCAGGTCACCTCGGTCATAGGCCAAGCCCAAATTATACTGAGCCCAACTGTCCCCACCCTCGGCTACGGACAGCAGAAGTCGTTTGGCTTCAGACGGATTTTTAGCCACCCCCATGCCCTTCACAAGCATTAAAGCATAGTCGACCACACCGCTAATTTGACCATTCTTTCCTGCAGTTGCAAACCAGTAAGCCGCCTTTTCATAATTAACAGGTACACCTTGGCCATTTTTATACATGAAACCAATATTATATTGTGAATCTGGTTCACCAAGTTCAGCAGCCCTCTCCGCCCAAAAGGCAGCACGAACCAGGTTTTTCTTCACACCATCGCCAGTGTAATATATTTGTGACAATAGGACTTGAGCATTTATATGATCGCGGTCTGCAGCCTTTTCCAACCATTCGATCGCTTGTTTAACATGTTCTGGCTCTTCAATTTTATAAAAATACATCCAGCCTAATAATGCAAAAGATTCAACATCGCCTTGCTCCGCAGCCGATTGCAAGATTGTTTTGGCAACATCAAATTGGTTGTGTTCGATGGCATCTTTAGCTGAATCGATAGGATTGGTTGATCCTCCCTGAGATAGGGAAACCGTATTCTCTGATGTCTGCAATTTAGCGTCATTACTCGCGCACGCAACTAGAAATGCTACGAAAAAACAAACAAGAACCTTATACATGCTTTCATTCCCCTAGCAAAGTTAATGTATATCCATGGATATAAGACATATAGTGGATTTTATTAGTTATTAGAAAATGTCTCATTTTCGAGTTGTAGCAACACATTCATACAGAGAAATCACATTCAGCGAGGGAAAGAAAGCTCACCGACACAACACCAATTTGGCATTAATTATTCCGCATTATGCGCGAGTCATAAAAGCACTGCTGTTCATGGTCAACTGACCAGCAGCCAGAACGCCGCAGCAATGGAGGGCTCCCCTACGCAGCTTTTGATCTTACGCTCTTCCGATTTTTTGCGTCACTTCACCAACTTGACTACATCGAAGTACGCCGACCAGGTTGGGTCAGACTGGCGTGAGATCAGTATTGGGAATCGCGACTTACCCAAAAGTGCTTGATTGATAAGCTTCATAGTTTCACCAACATTCCTGGAGTACCACTGCCACTCTTTGCGACGATTGCCCGTGACACAAAGCGTAAGGAACGCATTGTTACTTCCCTCAAGCTTGTTTTCGAGTAGCTCTTCAAACTCAATCATGCGGGTATTTGTAGCAGAATCAGGCATACCGTTGTTCACAGAGGCCTCAAACACCCATGAGATACCAGTCAGGTCTGGATAATCGGATATTTGTATGCCAGACGGAGGTTTAAGAAGGAAGCGATAGATCAGTGGCTTTCGATTGTATTCAGACGTGGCAACGCCCCACCCATCCGCAGCATGCACTTGTGAATAAATAAGCAAACCAATTAAGAGGCAAAGTAGCTTTGGCATATCTGTATGGCGAGCAACCTAATAGATACAGAGCGCGCCGCGCTGTGCACGCCCCAGGGTAATAGGTAGTGTTCAGAATTCTGTGTCATTTCATTAAACTACGACAAAAAGAGATGACACATGACCAAACCATCCTTCGATATCGAAGCTGCATTGCAAGCCTTGCGTGACGGTAAAGACCTGACTGGCAAAGACGGCATTCTTACCCCGCTTATCAAGCAATTGACCGAAGCGGCCATGCAGGCCGAACTTGAGCAGCACCTCGCCCAAGATGAAACGGCCAATCGCAAAAACGGCTCAACATCCAAGACCATCAAAAGCATCGCTGGGCGATTTGAACTCAATACGCCTCGTGATCGGGCCGGTACCTTTGTGAATCGCCACCAGTGATTTAGACACTTCCCAGCCGTTCCCGATAGCGGGATTCAAACTCTACTGGAC